>NZ_JBFAON010000002.1:390917-432566 GCF_040659795.1 Pseudonocardia sp. NPDC049635 | reverse complement strand
GCTCGTTTCCGCTCACCTTGTGAGCGGAAACGAGCAACACCCACCCCCGGCCCGGCCGCCGCGGTGCAACTCGCGTGGAGATCGGACGGCGTCCGTTCGCGGTGCCCGGGCTCGGTGCCGGGCGGGTCCGCCTCAGCGCCGCCGGAAGCCGGGTCGACGGCGGTCCCGCGCGTTCCAGCAGGGCAGGTGCCAGTGTCTGCGGTCCTCGACACCCCCGGTGCCGTCGGCGGGCCAGGCCACGACGTGCGGCGTCCCGGACGACAGCAACTGGTCGCACCCGGGACACCGGTAGGTCTTCACGTCATTGCCGCCCGGGACCCGGCGGACGTTCCACTCGCCGTCCCGGGAGCTCTCCCGTGACGTGACCATGCCGCTGCCGAGCGGTGGCGCGACGGGACGGCCCCGCCCCCGTTCCGAGGGGCGGGGCCGCCGCGCGCGCCTGCCTGCCACGGGTCAGCGCTGGGTGTAGTCCCGGAACCCGTGCCCGGTCTTGCGGCCCAACCGCCCCGCGGTCACCAGGTGCTCGAGCAGCGGGGCCGGCGCGAAGCCGGACTGCCGGAACTCCGAGTACAGCGACCGCTGGATCGCCAGCGACACGTCCAGGCCGACCACGTCGAGCAGCTCGAACGGCCCCATCGGGAGGGCACAGCCGGTCTTCATCGCGGCGTCGATGTCGTCGGCCGTGGCGTAGTGCGCCTCGAGCATCTTCACCGCGTCGTTCAGGTACGGGAAGAGCAGTGCGTTGACGATGAACCCGGCCCGGTCGCCACAGCTGACCGGCACCTTGCCCAGCTTCTGGGCCACCGCGAGCACGGTGGCGGCGACCTCGCGCGAGGTCCCGATCGTCGACACGACCTCGACCAGCTTCATCACCGGCGCCGGGTTGAAGAAGTGCATCCCGATCACGTCACCGGGCCGCCCGGTCGCCGCCGCGCACTCCACCACCGGCAGCGACGACGTCGTCGTCGCCAGGATCGCCCCCGGCTTGCAGATCTCGTCCAGCGCTCCGAACATGGCTCGCTTGACGTCGAGCTCCTCGGCGACCGCCTCGACGACCAGGTCGACGTCGGCCATGTCCTCCAGCGACGTCGTACCGGTGATCCGCCCGAGGACCGCGTCCCGCTCGGGCTCGGCCAGCTTGCCGCGGGCCACCGCCTTGTCGAGCGACTTGCGCACGTGCGCGATCGAGCCCTCGACCTTCGACTCGCTGCGCCCGCGCACGACGACGTCGTACCCGGCCTTGGCGAACACCTCGACGATCCCGGAGGCCATCGTGCCCGTCCCGACGACACCGACCCGGCTGACGTCGCGCAGCGTCACGTCCTCCGGCACGGTCGACGACGGGGTCTCGTCGTCGGGCACCACGGTCGAGCTGTGCGGCGCCTCGTAGGTGTAGAAGCCGCGCCCGGTCTTCCGGCCGAGCAATCCAGCGGTGATCATCTGCTTGAAGACCGGGTTGGGCGCGTGCAGCAGGTTGCGCGACTCGGAGTACATCGTCTCGAGGATCTCGTAGGCGGTGTCCAGCCCGATCAGGTCGAGCAGCGCCAGCGGGCCCATCGGGTAGCCGCAGCCGAAACGCATGGCGGCGTCGAGGTCCTCGCGGGTCGCGTAGCGCTCCGCGTACATCTTCGCCGCGTGGTTGAGGTAGCCGAACAGCAGCGCGTTCGCGATGAACCCGGCGCGGTCGCCGATCACCACCGGGACCTTGCCCAGCGAGTCGGCGAACGCCTTCACGTCGTCGATCACGTCCGGCTCGGTGACGACGGTGCGCACCACCTCGACCAGCTTCTGCACCGGCGCGGGATTGAAGAAGTGCATCCCGACGACCTTGCCGGGGCGCTTGGTGCGCACCGCCAGCTCGGTGACCGAGAGCGAGGAGGTGTTGGAGCAGAGGATGGTGTCCTCGGCGACGACACCGTCGACGGTCCCGAAGATCTCGGCCTTGGCCTCGAGGTTCTCCGGGATCGCCTCGACCACCAGCTGGGCCGGGGCCAGGTCGGCCATCGAGGTGCTGATCGTGATCCGCCCGAGCAGCTCGTCGGCCTGCTCCTGGGTGAGCTTGCCGCGCTGCACCGCGCGCCCGGTGGACGCCGCCAGATGAGCCTTGCCGCGCTCACCGGCCTCGGCGTCGACCTCGACGGCGATCACCTCGAGGCCGTTGCGGGCGAACACCTCGACGATTCCCGCGCCCATGGTGCCGAGGCCGACCACTCCGACCGTCCGGATCTCGCGTGCCACGCTGCAACCTCCCAGTTGGACGTCTGTCGTTCCGGGCGATCCTGCCATCCAGGCCGCTACCGGTGGGTATCGTGCGACCAGGGCCACCCGCCCGCGTCGCCCGGGTGTGCAGCGTCCCGGCTCAGCGCCCGTGCCGGGCCCTCACCATCCCGATCAGTGCCTGCATGGTCCTCGCGGTCCGCCGGAACGAGGTCACCGCCACCGGCAGTGCGAACCGCTGCCGGGCCACCGACTGGGCCCGGGTGAACTCGCGCAGCCCGTCGGCGCCGTGGATCCGACCGAAACCGGACTCCCCCACCCCGCCGAACGGCAGCGACGGGATCCCGGCGAACGAGATGACGCCGTTGATCGAGACCATCCCGCAGCGCAACCGGGCGGCGATCTCCTCGCCCCGCTTCGCCGAGAAGACCGTGGCACCCAGGCCGTACCCGGTGGCGTTGGCGCGGCGGACGGCCTCCTCGACGTCGGGCACCCGGTTCACGACGACCAGCGGGCCGAAGGTCTCCTCGGTGACGGCCACCGAGTCCTCCGGCACGTCGGCGATCACCACCGGGGAGACGGTGCCGTCGTCGTGCACCGAGTCGAGGCCACCCACGATCGCCCGCCCGCCGGCCGACAGCGCGTCGGTGACGTGCCTGCGCACGACCTCGGTCTGCGACGGCATCGTCATCGGGCCGAGGTCCCCCTCGTGGGCGGCGGTGCCGACCCGCAGCTTCGCCGCGGCCGCACGGACCTTCTCCAGGAAGCGCCCGGCGACGGTCTCCACGACGTAGACCCGCTCCACCCCGACGCAGGTCTGCCCGGCGTTCGACATCCCGCCCCAGACGGCGGCGTCCGCGGCGGCGTCGAGGTCGGCATCGGAGTCGACGATCAGCGGGTCCTTCCCGCCGCACTCCATGAGCACCGGCACCAGGTTCTCGGCACAGGCGGCCATCACCCGGCGGCCGGTCGCGGCCGAACCGGTGAACGCGATCTTGCCGACACCCGGGGCCCGGCACAGCTCGGCACCGGTCGCCCCGAACCCGGTGACGACGCTCAGCAGCGGGTACCGGCCGACCTCGGGCACCGCCTCGGCGAGAGTGCGCGCCAGCTCGTGCGCGACACCGGGGGTCAGCTCGGAGGGCTTGAACACGACGGTGTTGCCCGCCGCGAGCGCGTAGGCGATCGACCCCATCGAGGTGAAGATCGGGTAGTTCCACGGCCCGATCACACCCACCACGCCGAGCGGCCGGTACGCCACCGACGCGGCCTGGTTGGCCATCAGCAGACCGGGCGACACGGACCTGCGCCCGAGCACCTTGGCCGCGTTCGCCGACGCCCAGTCCAGGTGGTCGATCGTGAGCACGACCTCGAGCCGGGCGTCGTCGAACGGCTTGCCGGTCTCGTCGGCCACCACCCGTGCCACCCGGTCGAGCTGGCGGACCAGCACCTTCTTCCAGGCGGCGAGCCGGGTACGGCGCCCGGCGAAGCCCAACCCGTCCCACCAGGCGGCGGCCTCACCCGCGGCGCGGACGGCCGCGCGCACGTGCTCGCCGTCGTGCACCGGGTAGCGGGCCAGCTCGGCCCCGGTGCGCGGGGACAGCGACGCGAAGTCGGTGCTGCCGGCGGCATCGGTGGCGGCGGTCACGGCGGAGTCAGCGGCAGTGGCACTCACGTGATCAGCGTAAACGCCGGCGGAAGGTCCGGCCGGGCCCGAGCTGGCCCGGCGGGGTCAGAACAGCCGCATCTCCTTCGACGTCATCCCGCGCAGCTCGTCGTAGTCGACGGTCGCGCAGCGGATGCCGCGATCGGTGGCCAGGGTCCGTGCCTGAGGCTTGATCTGCTGCGCGGCGAACACGCCCCGCACCGGGGCGAGCAGCGGATCGCGGTTCATCAGCTCCAGGTACCGGGTCAGCTGCTCGACGCCGTCGATCTCACCGCGGCGCTTGACCTCCACCGCGACGTGCCCGCCGTCGGCGTCGCGGCACAGCAGGTCGACCGGCCCGACAGCGGTCATGTACTCGCGGCGGACCAGCGTCCAACCGTCGCCGAGGGTCTCCGGGTGCGCGGCCAGCAGCTCCTGCAGGTGCGCCTCGACACCGTCCTTGACCAGGCCGGGATCGACGCCGAGCTCGTGCGTCGAGTCGTGCAGCACCTCGTCGATGGTGATCACCAACGACTCGTCGGCCTTGTTGCGCACGGTCCAGACGCCGGGCTCCTCGGTGAGCCAGCACGGCGGGGACATCCAGTTCAGCGGCTTGTAGGCGCGGTCGTCGGCATGGATGCTCACCGAGCCGTCCTGCTTGACGAGCAGCAATCGCGGGGCCATCGGCAGGTGGGCGGTCAGCCGTCCTGCGTAGTCCACCTGGCAGCGGGCGATGACGAGGCGCACCCGGCTCACTGTAAGCCGACGGTGACCGGCGAAGCTGGGCGGGTGATCGAGCAGATCTCGACCCGCCGGGTGTACGCGAACAGCTGGATGACCGTCCGCGAGGACGTCGTCCGGCGGCCGGACGGCAGCGAGGGGGTCTACGGCGTCGTCGACAAGCCGACCTACGCCCTGGTGATCCCCCGGGACGACGACGGCAGGCTGCACCTCGTCGAGCAGTTCCGCTACCCGGTCGGGGAGCGCCGGTGGGAGTTCCCGGCGGGCACCGCGCCGGACCGGGCGGAGATCGACCCGGCCGAGCTCGCGGTCCGCGAGCTGGTCGAGGAGACCGGCCTCGCCGCGACCGCGATGACCTTCCTCGGCCTGCTCGACGTCGCACCCGGTATGTCGAGCCAACGCGGCTGCGTCTACCTGGCCTCCGGGTTGACCGCGGGCCCGCCGCAGCGTGAGCACCCCGAGCAGGACATGCGCTCGGCCTGGTTCACCCCCGAGGAGTTCGAGGAGGCGGTCCTGCGCGGCGGGATCACCGACGCGCAGACCCTCGCCGCCTACGCGCTGCTGCGCCTGCACGACTCGCGCCGCTCCCGCTGACCGCGGGCCAGCAGGGCGCCCAGCAGCTCGGCGTCGAGCGCGGGTTCGCCGTCGAACGACTCGCGGACCAGCACCGCACCGCGGACGTCGTGCCCGGCGGTCGGTTCGGAGCGGACCACCACCGTCGCCAGTCCCGCCCCGAGGGCGGCCCGCAGCCCGGCGGCCGAGTCCTCCACCGCCACCACGCAGGCCGCCGGCATCCCCAGTCTGCGCAACGCCAGCCGGTAGCAGCGCGGGTCCGGTTTCAGCGCGGCCACGTCGTCGCCGTACACGGCCACGTCGATCCCGCGTGCGACGTCGCCGATCAGGTGCCCGACCAGCGGTTCGGCCCACTCCCGGCGGCCGGTCGTCACCACCCCGATCCGGACGCCGCGCCGGCGCAGGTCCGCGACCAGGGTCCGGACCCCGGGCCGGGCCGGGATCGAGCCGGACCTGGCGTGCTCGGCGAACAGCGCCGTCTTGGTGCGGTGCACCTGCGCGGCGATCCGCTCCGCCTCCTGGGCGCGGTGCCCGCGACGGCGGAGGTCGGCGGCGATGCGTTGCCGGCCACCGGTGACGGCGAGCAGCCGGGCGTAGTGCGCGGCGTCCCAGTGCACGCCGACGCCGTGTTCGGCGAACGCCCGGTTGAACGCGGGCCGGTGCCCGTCGCGTTCGGTCTCCGCGAGGGTCCCGTCGACGTCGAACAGCACCGCCGACGGCACGTCGCCGGGGCTCACCGGTCCAGCTCCATCAGGTGGAACAGGATCAGCAGCTGAGCGATCGCCAGCGGTTCGCTGCGCTCGGTGCCGATCCGTCCCAGCTCCTCCGGGGTGTCCCGGCCGGGTGCGCCCAGCTCGGCCCAGATCGCCTTCTCCACGGCGACCGACTCCTCGCGGGGGACGTAGCCGTGCACGTGCAGCGACTCCACGGGCCGTCCGTCCGGGTCGCGTTCCAGCTTGAGGTGCATCGCCCGGCTCAGCCCGGGCTGCAGCACCCCGGTCAGGTCGGGGTGCGGGATCGTCGGGCGCAGCATCACCGTCGCCGAGAGCGGGGTGTCCGCCGGATCGTTGCGGCTCTCGATCGGTGCGAAGCGCACCACCAGGTCGGCGTGCCTGCGTTGCGGACGGATGAACTCGGCCGACTCCGGCTCGCGGCGTTCCAGCTCGGCCAGCACCTGCTCCGGGGAGTAACCGCGCTTCGCGCAGTCCCGCTGCACCTTCCACCCGCGGCGGATCTCCTCCGGCGGGTCCAGGTACACGGTGACGTCGAAACACGCCCTCGCCAGCTTGGAGTACAGCGGCAGCAGCCCCTCGACGATCACCACCGGGGCCGGTTCCACCAGCTCGGGCCGGACCAGCTCGCCGGTCGAATGGTCGTAGACCGGTTTGAGCACCGGCTCACCGGTCGCGAGCAGCTGCAGGTGCTGTTCCATGATCCCGATGTGGTTGCAGTCCGGGTGCAGCGCCGTGAACGGCAGCCCGCGGCGTTCGGACCGGTCGTAGCGGTGGTAGTCGTCGGTGCACAGCGACACGCACCGCTCCGGCCCGAGCGCCTCCACGAGCCCACGGGTGAGCGTGGTCTTGCCCGCGGCGCTGTCCCCCGCGATCGCCAGCATGATCGGTCGGCGGCGTGCCTCGTCGGGCGCGGCCCGCCGGATCCGCAGTGACTTGTCCGGCACGGCGGTCCTCCTCTCCACGTCGGAGGGGACGACGCTAGGGAGCCCGCGCCGGTGCGGCTCCCCCGTCACGGGGGAGCCGCGGGGGGAGAACCCGACCTATGGTGGTGACCATGACGGGCGCCACACCGCTGCGGCTGGTCGTGGTGGACGACCACGAGATGGTCGTCCAGGGCCTGAAGGCGATGCTCGGCCCGTTCCGCGGCCGGGTCCGCGTCGTGGGCACCGCGCACGACGCCGAGGCGGCGCTGGCGGCCGCGGTCTCGCTGGAGCCCGACATCGTGCTGTGCGACGTGCGGATGGCCGGCGAGTCCGGGTTGGACCTGTGCCGCAGGCTGCGCGACCGGCTCCCGGACCAGAAGGTGGTGCTGCTGAGCGTCTACGACGACGAGCAGTACCTGTTCCAGGCGCTCCGCGCAGGGGCGGCCGGTTACCTGCTGAAACGGATCGGCGGTGAGGAACTGGTCCGGCAGCTGGAGCTGGCGGCGACCGGCACGACCGTGGTGGACGCGACGATGGCCGGCCGGGCGGCGGCGTCGGCGGCCCGCCTGGAGCGCAACGAGTTCTGGCCCGGCGCCCGGCTCGGGCTGACCCACCGGGAGAGCGAGGTACTGGCGCTGCTGGTCGCCGGGCACTCGAACCGCTCGATCGCCGCCGAGCTGGTCATCGGCGAGGAGACGGTGAAGTCGCACGTCCGGGCGGTGCTGCGCAAGCTCGACGTGCCGGACCGGACGGCCGCGGTCGCCGTCGCGCTGCGCGAGGGCGTGTTTCGCTGAACAACCATCAGTCGAACGGCGAAGAGTCTGCCGTAAACACTCGATTGTCCGTCTGACTGTCGCGCCGGACGCTGGTCCCATGAGCGACCGATGGAGCGCAGGCGTCATCCCCTATGCCGAGATGGGGTACTGGCAGCCCGACTACGAACCCCGCGACACCGACCTGCTGTGTGCCTTCCGGGTCACCCCGCAGGACGGGGTCCCGCCCGAGGAGGCCGGTGCCGCCGTCGCCGGCGAGTCCAGCACCGCGACCTGGACGGTCGTCTGGACCGACCGGTTGACCACCTACGAGCACTACCAGGCCAAGTGCTACCGGGTGGAGCCCGTCCCGAACACGCCCGGCCAGTGGATCGCCTACATCGCCTACGACCTCGACCTGTTCGAGGAGGGTTCGATCGCGAACCTGACCAGCTCGATCATCGGCAACGTGTTCGGGTTCAAGCCGCTCAAGGCGTTGCGGCTGGAGGACATGCGGATCCCGCCGCACTACGTCAAGACCTTCCCCGGCCCGCCGCACGGGATCGTCACCGAGCGCGAGTACCTGAACAAGTTCGGCCGCCCGCTGCTGGGCGCCACCACCAAGCCCAAGCTCGGTCTGTCCGCACGGAACTACGGCCGGGTCGTCTACGAGGCGTTGCGCGGCGGGCTCGACTTCACCAAGGACGACGAGAACATCAACTCCCAGCCGTTCATGCGCTGGCGGGACCGCTTCCTGTCCTGCATGGAGGCGGTGAACAAGGCACAGGCCGAGACCGGCGAGGTCAAGGGCCACTACCTCAACGTCACCGCGGCGACGATGGAGGACATCTACGAGCGCGCCGAGTTCGCCCGCGAGCTGGGCAGCGTCATCGTGATGGTGGATCTGACGGTCGGCTACACCGCGATCCAGAGCCTGTCGAGGTGGGCCCGGCGCAGCGGGGTGATCCTCCACCTGCACCGGGCCGGGCACGGCACCTACACCCGGCAGAAGAACCACGGCGTCAGCTTCCGGGTGATCGCCAAGTGGATGCGGCTGGCCGGGGTGGACCACATCCACGCCGGCACCGTCGTCGGGAAGCTGGAGGGCGACCCGAACGCGGTCGCCGGGTTCTACGACGTGCTGCGCGCCGGACGCAGCACCGCCGACCCGGTGAAGGGCCTGTACTTCGACCAGGACTGGGTGTCGATGCCGGGGACCATGCCGGTCGCGTCCGGCGGGATCCACGCCGGGCAGATGCACCAGCTGCTGCACCACCTCGGCGAGGACGTCGTGCTGCAGTTCGGCGGCGGGACGATCGGGCACCCGATGGGCATCGCCGCCGGCGCCGAGGCGAACCGGGTCGCGGTCGAGGCGATGATCAAGGCCCGGAACGAGGGTGCCGACTACCTCGCCCAGGGCCCGGAGATCCTGCGAGCAGCCGCGAAACGCAACCGGCCGCTGGAGACGGCGCTGTCGACCTGGGGCGACATCACGTTCGACTACGCCTCCACCGACACCCCGGACGTCGTGACCACCCCCACCCCGGCCTGAGACGGAGGCACCGATGCGCGTCACCCAGGGCACCTTCTCGTTCCTGCCCGACCTCACCGACGACGAGATCACCGCACAGATCCGCTGGGCGCTCGACCACGGCTGGCCGTGCGCCGTCGAGTTCACCGACGACCCGCATCCCCGCAACACCTACTGGGCCATGTGGGGCATGCCGATGTTCGACCTGACCGACCCGGCCGGGGTGCTGGCCGAGGTGAACGCCTGCCGGTCGGCCCACCCGGAGCACTACGTCCGGGTCAACGCCTACGACGCCTCGCTGGGCCGGCAGACCGTGGCGCTGTCGTTCCTGGTGGCGCGGCCCTCGGTCGAACCGGGGTTCCGGCTGGACCGGGCCGAGGGTGCGGACCGGCGGATCGGGTACACCGTGCACCCGTACGCCACCGAGCGTCCGGCGGGTTCGCGTTACGGCGCGACGGGGAACGGCCGTGCGCCGCGCTGAGCCCGGTGCCATCGGCCCGCGGGCCGGTGGTACCGGCGGCCCCGCCACCGCGGCGCCGCCCCGGATCGCGTTCGGCTCGTCGGCCCCGGCCCCGGCCGCCGACCGTGCGCGCCCGGCCTCCCCCAGTGCCGAGCCCGGTGCCGAGCCGGGCGCCGAGCCCGGTGCCGAGCTGGGCGCCGGTGACACCGTCGACCTGAACGAGGTCCGCCGCGAGGCCGGTGTCGACGACGTCCTCGACGGCCTGGACCGCGAGCTCGTCGGGCTGGCACCGGTGAAACAGCGGCTGCGCGAGCTGGCCGCACTGCTCGTCGTCGACCGGGTGCGGGCCCGCTTCGGACTCGCCACCGGGGCCCCGACGCTGCACATGTGCTTCACCGGCAGCCCCGGCACCGGCAAGACGACGGTGGCCCGGCGGATGGCCGGTCTGCTGCACGGCCTGGGCTACCTGCGTACCGGGCACCTGGTCTCCGCCACCCGTGACGACCTGGTGGGCGAGTACGTCGGGCACACCGCACCGAAGACCAAGGAGACCGTCCGGCGGGCGCTCGGCGGGGTGCTGTTCATCGACGAGGCCTACTACCTGCACCGCGCCGGCAACGAGCGGGACTACGGCGGGGAGGCCATCGAGATCCTGCTCCAGGCGATGGAGGACCATCGCGACGACGTCGCGGTGATCCTGGCCGGTTACGCCGACCGGATGCAGACCTTCTTCGCCGCCAACCCGGGGATGCAGTCGCGGATCGCCCATCACGTCGAGTTCCCCGACTTCTCGGTGGACGAGCTGGCCGAGATCGGCGGCCGGATGGTGCGCGAGCTCGACCTCACTCTCTCCGCGGACGCGACGACCGCGCTGCACGAGTACCTGGAGCTGCGCATGCGGCAACCCTGGTTCGCCGGGGCCCGCAGCGTCCGCAACGCACTCGACCGGGCCCGGATGCGTCAGGCGCAACGCCTCGCCTCCACCGGCGGGGCGGTGGGGCTCTCCGACCTCGTCACGCTCACCGCTCCCGATCTGCGGGCCAGCCGCGTGTTCGGCCTCTCCTGATCCCGCGGCAGGCGGGTGCGACGGGGCGGTCGCTCACTACCCTGCTCCGGTGACCACCACCGCCCGGATGCGCGCGTTCGTCGCGCTGGCCGAGCACGGGTCGGTGCGCGGCGCCGCGGCCGCACTGATCGTCACCGAGTCCACGGTCTCGGCCGCGGTCCGCGCGCTCGCCGACGACGTCGGTGTCCCGCTGGTCGAGCGGGACGGCCGCGGGATCCGGCTGACCGCGGCCGGGCGTCGCTACGCCGGGTACGCGCGGCGGGTGCTCGGCCTGCTGGAGGAAGGCGCGGCCGCGGCCCGCGGCGAGGCCGACCCGGAGCACGGCCGGGTCCGGTTGGCGGCCGTCACGACCGCGGGCGAGCACCTGCTGCCCGGGTTGCTCGCCGGGTTCCGCGCCCGGTACCCGGGGGTGGCGCTGGAGGTGGACGTGGCGCCCAGCGACCGGATCTGGCCGATGCTCGCCCACCACGAGGTGGACGTCGTCGTCGCCGGACGGCCACCGGCGACGGGCGGCCCGGGGGCCTCCGGCCCACCCACCGTGCGCGCGGTGCGCGACAACGTGCTGGTCGTGGTCGGCGCACCCGGTTCGGTACCGGACCCCGCCACGGCGACCTGGCTGCTCCGGGAGGCCGGATCCGGGGTCCGGGCGACCCTGTCCACGCTGCTCGACGCGCTCGGAGTGGATCCGCCGCGGCTGGTGCTCGGTTCGCACGGTGCGACCGTCGCCGCCGCCCGGGCCGGCCTCGGCGTCACGCTGGTGTCCCGGGAAGCGGTGCGACGGCTGATCGCCGACGGCGAGCTGGTCGAGCTGCAGGTCCCGGGGACCCCGCTGGACCGGCCGTGGCACGTCGTCACGCATCCGGACGCGACCGCGAGCACGGCGCTGCTGCTGCACCACGTGCTCGCCACGCCGCCGTGGCGGGTGCCCTGAGCGGCGCGCTCCATTCACGCCCACGTTCCGCGGCGGGGGCCGCCGGGCGCGTTCCGCGGAACGCGCCCGGGAGCCCCGGAGGCCCCGGGTGGGGCTGGATCCACTCACGTGCTGAGCGGATCCAGCCACCGGACATGCCCCCGGACGACAGGCACGAGGCACCGGTTCACCCCGATCAGGCCGCCTCCGGCGACGGCGCGGCGTTGCGCCGCACCTCGGCGAGCAACGCGGCCTGCGCGGCGGGCACCGCGCCCGGGTCACCGCGCCAGGCGTGCAGTGCCGGGGTCACGAGTGCCCGCCCGAACGAGAAGGTCACCGGCCAGGGCGCGGGCAGCTCCCGGATGGCGGCCAGGTTCGCCGCCGCGGTCACCGGGGGCCAGCCGCCGGAGAGGAACGCGACCCCGGCCAGGTCGTCGGGGACGGTCGCGCGGAGCACGTCCAGCGTCGCCCGGGCGACCGCCGCGGGCTCGGCGACGTCGGTGTCCGCCCCTGCGGTGACCATGTTCGGCTTCAGCACGGTCGCCGCCGGATCGACACCCGCGTCGGTGAGGGCCGTGGTGACCGCCGCCAGCACCCGCGCGGTCACGGTGGCGGTGCGGTCGAGCGGATGCGCTCCCTCTGCCAGTACCTCCGGCTCGACGATCGGCACCAGTCCGGCCCGCTGGCAGTCGGCGGCGTAGCGGGCCAGCGCGTGCGCGTTCGCCCGGACCGCCCAGGTCGACGGCAGGTCACCGGCGATCCGGAACACCGCCCGCCACTTGGCGAACCGGGCGCCGAGCGCGACGAATTCGGCGGCCCGCTCCGGCAGCCCGTCCAGCCCGGTGGTCACCGTCTCGTCCGGAGCCCCGGCCAGCGGGGCCGTGCCGGTGTCCACCTTGATCCCGGGCAGCATGCCGAGCCCGGTGATCCCGGCGGGGAACGTACGGCCGTCGGCGAACCGCTGCCGCAGGGTCTCCTCGCAGAGGATGACCCCGTTGACGCCGTCGGCCAACCCGTCCGCGGTGACCAGCAGCTCCCGGTAGGCACGACGGTGTTCGGCGGAGGCCGGCACCCCGGCGTCGGCCAGCCGTTTCGACATCGTCGTGACGCTCTCGTCGGCGGCGAGCACGCCGCGCCCGCCGGTCACCAGCCGGCGGGCGGTGGCGCGCAGCCCGCCCGGCAGCAGCGCCGGGTGTCGGTCCGTCATCGGTGCACCTCCCGTGGATCGTGCCCGGCGGCTCCGCCGGGCCCGGACCGACGCTAGGTGCGCGGCACGATGCGGCCCTCCCCCGCCGGGAGGACCGGGCGGGGGAACCACACATCAGGCGGTCGTCAGGAGAGTCGTCAGGAGATCAGGACGGGCAGCTGCGCCACCCGGCTCGTCCCGGGCTGGGGTTGCCAGACGATCTCTCGCGCGGGAACCGCGAGCCGCAGATCGGGGAAGCGGTCGAACAGCATCCGGAGACCGACGTCACCCTCCTGCCGGGCCAGCGCCGCGCCCAGGCAGTAGTGCGCTCCCTGGCCGAACCCGACGTGCCCGTCACCGCGTCCGGCCCCCCGCCGGACGTCGATCTCGTCCGGTCGGTCGTAGGCGCGCGGGTCGTGGTTGGCCGACAGCAGACCGGCCGTCACCGGGGTCCCGGCGGGGATCAGCACCCCGCCCAGCTCGACGTCCTCGACCGGGTACCGGAACTGGGTGAACTGGACCGGTCCGCGGGCACGCATCAGCTCGTTGACCGCAGCCGGCCACCGGTCCGGTTCGGCCCGCAGTACCGCGAGCTGATCGGGGCGGGTCAGCAGGGCCAGTGCGCCGTTGGACAGCAGGTGCGCGGTGGTCTCGTGCCCCGCCATCACCAGAGCGAAGATCATCGTGACCATCTCCTGGTCGGAGAGCCGGTCACCGTCGTCCTCCTGGGCCGCGATCAGCGCGCTGACCAGATCGTCGGCCGGTTCGGCGCGGCGTGCCGCGATCAGTTCGTGCACGTGGCCGACGGCAGCACGCAACACCTCGGGGGTCCGTCCGGGGTCCATCGACGTCAGCACCCGGCCCCAGTCGTGCCACTGCGCACGGTCCGGCTCGGGGACCCCGACGAGCTCGCAGATCACCGTGATCGGCAGCGGGTAGCCGAACGCCTCGACCAGATCGACCGGTGCGCCGCGCGCACCCGCCGCGGCGATGTCGTCGAGCAGGCCGGCGGTGATCTGCTCGACCCGGGGCCGCAGCGCCTGCACCCGGCGCACCGTGAAGGCGCGCGACACCAGCTTGCGCAGCCGGGTGTGGTCGTCGCCGTCGACGGTCAGGATGGTCCGCAGCAGGTAAACGGCCAGGTCGTCGGGAACGCCGGCCTGGCGCAGCAACGTGTCCCGCAGGTTCGACCCGGCACCGGCGAACTCCGGATCGGTGACGAACCGCGGATCGGTGAGCACGGTGCGCACCTCGTCGTAACGGGTCACCAGCATCATCGGCGGGCCGCCCATCAGGGACACGGTCGCCGCCGGCGCCTGCTCCCGCAGCCGGGCGTACCCGGCGTAGGGGTCGTCGGTGAACTCGGGGGCCAGCAGGTCCGGAACTCCAGTCGGTGCGGTCATGTCGTGCTCCCCTCGGTGGTGGTCCGGCGGGCCCGGGATCACCGGGTCCGGCGGTGCCATTCGGTGTCGATGTGTTCGATCAACGGCCGGTACAACCCGGCGGCCTCCGTCGCGACGGAGGCGGCGGTGCCCGCCTCGTGCTCGGGATCGAGACCGGGGGCGGCGAGCAGGCGGCGCACCGTGTACTCGAGGAGCTCACCGCGGTCGCCCCCGGTGGCCGGTGCCCCGACCTGCGGCAGCCCGTCGGTGAGGAAGTAGCCGTAGACCACCGATCCCCAGGCGTGGATCTGCAGATCGGCGGGCAGGTCGTCGGCGACCAGCCCGGCGTCACGCAGCAGGCGGAAGTAGCGGTGCGCCACGTCCTCACGCATCGTCGCGAGGTCACCGAGCGCCTCGACCGCCTCGTGGGCGAGCCGCCCGAGCACATCGGCGTCGCCCAGGTAGACCGCGCGGCACACATCGTCACCGCGCATCCGCTCGTAGAACAGTCGCGACATCCGCCACGGCAGCGCGTTCGCCGGCTCGGCGGCCATCCGGTCGGCGAGATCGGCGAACAACCGCCGCTGTGCCCGCAGCAGCACGGTCAGGAACAACGCGTCCTTCGTCCGGACGTGCAGGTAGACGGTGCCCTTCCCGACCCCGGCCCGCCGGGCGACGTCCTCGATCGTCACCCGGCGGTAGCCCCACCGCACGAGCAGTTCCGCCGCCGCGTCGAGCACCCGCTCCATCCGCTCGGTGTCACCCGGGACCCGCTCCACCACCGCCACGACACTCCCCTGACCCCGTGACCTTCTGACCCTCTGACCCTCTGACCAGAATCGCTTATCCAGTCATCACATCACGGTAGCTTCGCCGCGCCGCCCTGTCGAGATACCGTCAGAGGTATGGCCGACTACGAGCATCTGCTGGTCAAGCAGGACGGGGACACGGTCCGGATCACGATGAACCGGCCGCAGCGGCGGAACTCGCTGACCGCCGGGCACCTCCGGGAGCTGCTGGACGCGTTCGAAGGCGCAGGCCGCAGCGATGCGACCGGAATCGTGCTCGCCGGTGAGGGCAAGGCGTTCTCCTCCGGGCACGACTTCGGTGACGTCGCCGAACGCGACCTCGCCGGGGTGCGTGAACTCCTGCGGCTGTGCACGACGGTGATGCGCACCGTGCAGGAGGTGCCGCAGGTCGTCATCGCACGGGTGCACGCGACGGCCTGGGCGGCGGGCTGCCAGCTCGTCGCGTCCTGCGATCTGGCGGTCGCCGCGGAGTCCGCGACGTTCGCTCTGCCGGGCGGTAAGGGCGGCTGGTTCTGCCACACCCCGGCGGTGCCGGTCGCCCGCAACATCGGGCGCAAGCGACTGATGGAGCTGGCACTCACCGGGGACCCGATCGACGCCGCCACCGCCGCCGAGTGGGGCCTGGTCAACTACGCGGTGCCGGACCAGGAGCTGGACGCCCGGGTGGACGAGCTGCTCGCCCGCGCCACCCGCGGCAGCAGGCTGTCCAAGGCCGTCGGGAAGCAGACGCTCTACGCCCAGCTCGACCGCCCCGAGGCGGACGCCTACCAGATCGCGACCGAGGTCATGGCCTCGATGTCGCAGTCCGGCGGAGCCCGGGAGGGGATGGCGTCGTTCCTGGAGAAGCGACCGCCGCAGTGGTCGGACTAGCGGCACACCGCGGCCGGACGAGCCCGGGCGCCTCGATCACCTAGGCTCGTCCGGACCATGGACCACCCGATCCGACTGAGCCGGCGCCGCCTGCTGGGCACCGCCGCCCTGCTCGGTGGTGCCGCGATCGGGCTGGCCGGCTGCGGCCGGGAGTCGGCCGACGCGCTGACCCGGGTCCGGGCCGGTGGCGACGTCGTGGTCGGCATCTCCGGGGAACGGCCGTTCGGATTCACCGACGGGGCAGGGCGGCTGACCGGCCAGGGCCCCGAGGTCGCGCGCGCGGTCGTCACCGGGCTCGGCGGCGGCGGCCTGGTCGCCGTGCAGGTCCCCTTCGAACGGCTCGTCCCCGACCTGCTGGACGAGCGGTTCGACCTGGTCACGGTCGGCCTGACCATCACCCCGCTGCGGTGTCAGCAGGTCGCGTTCTCCCGGCCCGACTACATCGCCCGGACCGGCCTGCTCGTCCGGACCGGCAACCCGCTGGGTGTCGCGACGTTCGGCGGCGTCCGGCGCTCCGGCGCGACGCTCGGTGTGCTGGGCGGATCCGCCGAGTTCGAGTACGCGCTCGCCGCCGGGATCGGATCCGACAAGATCGTCACGTTCGACTCGCAGGGCGCGCTCGTCCGCGGCGTCGCCGGTGGCCAGGCCCAGGTCGGGGCGCTCACCCGGATCTCGCTGCTGGACGAGGTGCGGCGCAACGCAGGCATCGGCCTCGAGGTCACCCGGGGGTTCGCCCCCGAGGTGAACGGCAGGCGGGTCGTCGGCGCCGGCGCGTTCGCGTTCCGGCCGGCCGACGCGGAGTTCCGCGCGGAGTTCGACCGGGAGCTGACGGCACTGCAGGAATCCGGCCGTTGGCTGGAACTCACGCGTCCGTTCGGGTTCACCGAGGACAACCTCCCGCCGCCTGATCTCACCGTCGACGACCTCTGCGCGCGCACACCCGAGTCGTGACCTCCCGCGGGTCCGCGGGATGCGAGGATCCGGCACATGGCACTGCGCATCGCCGGGATCCCGGTCCCCGGCCCGTCCGACCTGCTCTCCGGGGCGGCAGCCGTCGTCGACCGGACCGGTGAACTCGCCGGAACGGTGGTGGCGCTGCCGGCACGCGCCGGCGAGCTGATCGACGACATCGGGTCGCTGGTCGGCCGGATCGGCACGATCGCGGACCGCGCGGAGGCGCTGCTGGACCGGGTGGACGGCGTCGTCGACCGGGCGGAGGGCCTGCTCGTCCGGGTCGACGCGGTCGCCGTGGACGCCGAGTCCCTGGTCTCCCGGGTCGATGCGGTCGCCGTGGACGCCGAGTCCCTGGTCTCCCGGGTCACCACCGTCGCCGACGGCGCGGACGAGCTGGTCCGCCGGGTCACCACCGTGGCCGTCGACGCCGAGGCCCTCGTCCGCGCGGTCACCACCGTCGCCGAGGACGCGGACGGGCTGGTCCGCCGGGTCACCACCGTGGCCGAGCGGACCGACGGACTCGTCGAACGGGTCACCGCGGTGTCCGAGGAGGCGGGCGGGCTCGTCCGCACCACGACGACCGTCTGCGACCGGGCCGGTAACCTCATCTCGCAGGTCGAGCAGGTCACCGCGGACGCGACCGGCGTCATCGGCTCGGCCCGCCAGGTCGCCGACCGAGCGAACGACGTCGTCACCGAGGCGCAGGGCGCGAGCCGACAGGCCGGCGAGCTGCTCGATCTCTACGGCCCGCTGGCCCGGGAGGCGGCGCCGCTGGCCCGCAAGTTCGTCGACGAGCTGTCCGAGGACGAGATCCACGCCGCGATCAAACTGGTCGACCATCTCCCGGTGTTCACCGAGCACATGGAGAACGACATCATGCCGATCCTCGCGACGCTCGACCGCGTCGGACCGGACGTGCACGAGCTGCTGGACGTGCTGAAGGAGGTCCGGCAGGCGATCGTCGGCATCCCCGGCTTCCGGCTCCTCAGCCGCCGGGGCAGCGACCGGACCGACGACTGACCGCGCCGCCGCTCACCCCTGGCCGAGTCCCTGGGCCTGCCGGATCAGCGACACGATCTCGTCCATCATCTCGGTCATCCGGTAGTTCTTGGGCGTGAAGACAGCGGCGACCCCGCCCTCGCGCAGCCGCTTCTCGTCGTCGGGCGGGATGATCCCGCCGACGACGACCGGGATGTCCCCGGCGCCCGCCTCGCGCAGGCCGCGCACCACCGCCGGAACGACCTCCAGGTGCGACCCGGACAGCACCGACAGGCCGACCGCGTGCACGCCCTCCTGCACCGCGGCCGCCACGATCTGCGACGGGGTCAACCGGATGCCCTGGTAGACGACCTCGAAGCCGACGTCGCGGGCCCGCACGGCGACCTGCTCGGCGCCGTTGGAATGACCGTCCAGACCGGGCTTGCCGACCAGCAACCGCAGCCGCTGGCCCAGCTCCTCGCCGGTCGCGCGCACCCGCTCGCGCACCTCGGCGATCTCGGTCGCGGCCTCGCCGGACGCGCTCGCCCCGGACACCCCGGTCGGTGCCCGGAACTCGCCGAACACCTCGCGCAGCGCGCCCGCCCATTCGCCGGTCGTCACGCCGGCCTTGGCGCAGTCGATCGAGACCTGCATCAGGTTCTGTTCGGTCTTCGCCGCGTCCCGCAGCGCCCGCAGCGCCTCCTCGACCGCCGCCTGGTCCCGCTCGGCGCGCCAGGCCCGGATCGCGTCGATCGCGGCCCGCTCGGTGGCCGGGTCGACGGTGAAGATCGCCTCCGCGCCCTCGGCCTGCAACGGGCTGGGCTCGGTGCTCTCGAACTTGTTGACGCCGACGACGACCTCCTCGCCGGACTCGAGGCGGCGGCGCCGCTGCGCCAGCGAGCTGACCAGCTCACCCTTCATGTAGCCGCTCTCGACGGCCTCGACGGCGCCGCCCATCTCCTGCACCCGGTCGATCTCGGCCCGGGCCCCCTCGACGAGCTCGGCGACCTTGGCCTCGACGACCCGTGACCCGTCGAAGATGTCCTCGTACTCCAGCAGGTCGGTCTCGTAGGCGAGCACCTGCTGCATGCGCAGTGCCCACTGCTGGTCCCACGGACGGGGCAGGCCGAGCGCCTCGTTCCAGGCCGGCAGCTGCACGGCCCGGGCCCGCGCGTCCCGGGACAGGGTGACGGCGAGCATCTCCAGCACGATCCGCTGGACGTTGTTCTCCGGCTGGGCCTCGGTCAGGCCCAGCGAGTTGACCTGGACGCCGTAGCGCAGGCGACGCTGCTTGGGATTCTCGACACCGTAGCGTTCCCGGGTGATCTCGTCCCAGAGCCGGGCGAGGGCGCGCATCTTGCACATCTCCTCGACGAACCGGATGCCCGCGTTGACGAAGAACGAGATGCGGCCGACGACGTCGCCGAACTTCTCCGGCGGCACCTGCCCCGAGTCGCGGACCGAGTCGAGCACGGCGATCGCGGTGGACAGCGCGTACGCCAGCTCCTGGGTCGGCGTGGCGCCGGCCTCCTGCAGGTGGTAGCTGCAGATGTTGATCGGGTTCCACTTGGGGATCTCGGTGACCGACCAGGCGACCATGTCGGTGATCAGGCGCAGGCTCGGCCCGGGCGGGAAGACGTAGGTGCCGCGGGACAGGTACTCCTTGACGATGTCGTTCTGGGTGGTGCCGGCGAGCTTCTGCCGGACCTCGGAGTAGTCGAGGCCCTGCTGCTCGGCCTGCTCCTCGGCGACCGCGACGTAGAGCGCCAGCAGCCACATCGCCGGGGCGTTGATCGTCATCGAGGTGTTGGCCTCGGCGACCGGGATGCCCTCGAACAGAGCGCGCATGTCGCCGATGTGGCTGACCGGGACGCCGACTTTGCCGACCTCGCCCTTGGCGAGTTCGTCGTCGGGGTCGTAACCGGTCTGGGTGGGCAGGTCGAAGGCGACCGACAGGCCGGTCTGGCCCTTGGCCAGGTTGCGCCGGTAGAGCTCGTTGGTCTTCGCCGCCGACGAGTGCCCGGCGTACGTGCGGATCACCCACGGGCGGTCGCGCTCACGATCGGTCGGGTAGGGCACCGGACACCTCCGCGTCGTCGTCGGCACAGTCGGCAGAGCCTGCACGGATACTACTGGCGAGTAGCCGATTCGTGTCGCCGAGTCCGCACTCGTCACACCCCTGCGCTCGGCAAACTACGCGATCCGCGCGGGAAACCGAGCACTGGATCGGTTCACCCCGCCCGCTCGGCGAGGCGGGCGGGGCCCCCGGGTGCGACGATCGGGCGATGGACCTGGACCTCGTCCCCCGGTTGGGCACGGTGATCGGCCTGGTCACGGCGCTGGTCCTGATCGGGCTGCTGCTGCGCTGGACGTTCGGTCACCAGCGGAACGTGAAACTGCCCACCGACGACCCGGACGACCCGGTGGCGACCGGCCTGCTGACCGAGGTCTCCCGCGTCCCGGGCCTGGACGCGGCCCGGGTGCTGCGCGACCGGCTGCGCGCCGCCGGGATCCGGGCGACGATCTCGCAGCACGAGGGCGGTGCCGGGTACGCGCTGCTGGTCTTCCCGCGCGACGTCGAGGACGCCAAGGTGGTGCTGTCCCGCGGGTCGTTCTAGGCGCGGTGGGTCTCCCGCAGCACGGTCTTGAGCACCTTCCCGCTCGGGTTGCGCGGCAGCGCGTCCACCAGTCGCAGGTGCCGCGGCCGCTTGTAGGCGGCGAGCCGTTGCCGGGAGTAGGTCTCGACCTCGGCGACGGTCGGGGGATCGGCCGGGTCCCGCGGCACGACGACGGCCAGGGGCGTCTCCCCCCACGTGGGGTCCGGGACGCCGATCAGGGCCACGTCGGCGATCTTCGGGTGCCCGGCGAGGACGTTCTCCACCTCGGCGCAGTAGATGTTCTCACCGCCGGAAATGATCATGTCTTTCTTCCGGTCGACGACGTAGAGATATCCGTCCTCGTCCGCGCGCACCAGGTCGCCGGAGTGGAACCAGCCGCCGCGGAAGGCCTCCGCGGTCTCCTCCGGCTTGTTCCAGTAGCCGGCCATCACCATCGGGCTGCGGTAGACGATCTCCCCGACCTCCCCGCGCGGGACGTCGTTCATGTCCTCGTCGACGATCCGGACCTCGACCCCCACCATCGGCGTCCCGATGGACCCGATCTTGCGGATCGAGTCCTCGCCGCGCAGGTTCGTGGTGACCGGGCTGCACTCGGTCTGCCCGAACGCGGTGCAGACCTCGGCCTGCGGGAACGCGTCGATCATGGTGCGGAGCAGGGTGGTGGACGCCGGCGCCGCACCCCAGGAGATCCGGTGCAGCCGGGACAGGTCGTGGGCGGCGAGATCGACCGAGCAGACGGCCTGCCACTGCGCCGGGACCATGAAGCACGACGTGACGCCCTCGGCGGCCAGGGTGCGCACGGTCTGCTCCGGGTCGAAGCCGCCCGACGGCGGGATCACGACCTTCCCGCCGGTGATGAGCACCGGCAGCATCCCGGAGAGCCCGGCGATGTGGAACAGCGGCGCCGCCGACATCCACACCCGGTCGTCGCCGGTGGTCCCCAGCGTCGCCATCGAGCAGAAGGCGTGCAGGTACAGGTTGCGATGGGTGAGCACCGCGCCCTTCGGGTGCCCGGTCGTCCCGGACGTGTACATGATGTAGGCCGGTGCCTCGTCCGGCACCGCGAGCTCCTCGGGTCCGGCCGGCCCGGTCTGCTCGCCGGCCAGCAGCGCCTCGTACTCCTCGCCGAACGTGACGACCGACCCGACGGCGGGCGCGCCCGCACGGGCCTGCTCGACCGCGGGGGCCAGGTCCGGATCGACGACGACCAGGCTCGATCCGCTGTCGTGGAGGATGTAGCGGATCTCCTCGGGCGCGAGCCGGAAGTTCACCGGCACCGCGATCGCCCCGAGCCGCAGGACCGCGAGCCAGGACTCCACGACCTGGATGCTGTTGCGCCCCAGCACGGCGACCCGGTCGCCGGAACCGATCCCGCGGCCGGCGAGTACGCCGGCGAGCCGGTCGACCCGGGCGTCGAGCTCGCGGTAGGTCCGCCGGTGCACCGGGTCGGTCAGGGCCACCGCGTCCGGTGAGACGCGGGCGTGCCGGGCCACCAGGTCGCTCATCGTCATTCCCCGGCCGGGGATCGCGGCCCCTGGCATCGTCCCGGACATCGTCGTCCTCGCTTCCGTCGCGGTGCTCGATCCGGTACTGCCGCTACAGCCCGAGCCGGTCGGCGAGCCGGGCCCGGTGCCCGGCCGGGGACCCGAGGAGCTGCTCGGCGCTCTTGGCCCGCTTGTAGAACAGGTGCGCGTCGTGTTCCCAGGTGTAGCCGACGCCGCCGTGGTATTGCACCATCGCGGTCGCCGCGGCGAACGCCGCAGGCCCGGTCCAGGTCTGGGCGAGCGCGGCCGCCACCGGCAGCTCGGCGCGGTCGTGGTCGGCGGACCACGCGGCGTGGCGCACCACCGAGACGGCGTGCTCCCAGGCGCTGTACACGTCGGCGCAGCCGTGCTTCACCGCCTGGTAGGAGCCGATGGGGCGGCCGAACTGCACGCGCAGCGTCGCGTACTCGACGGTCAGCTCCATCGCCCGCTGCATCAGCCCGGTCTGCTCGGCGGCGAGCGCCACCGCGGCGAGATCGGCGACCGTGTCGAGCGCGGCGGCCGGGTCGGCGGACACGAGCGGCCGGGCCGGGGTGGCGTCGAAGGTCAGCCTGGCGAGCCGCCGTGTCGGGTCCAGGGTGTTCAGCCGGTCGCGGGCCAGCCCGGGTGCCGCGCCGTCGACGGCGAACCAGGCCGGGCCGTCACCGGTGCGGGCCAGGACGAGCACCAGCCCGGCCGTCTGCCCGGCGAGCACCGGGGTCTTGACCCCGGTCAGTTCCCACCGGCCGTCCCGCTCGGTGGCGGTGGTCAGCCCGCCGGTGCGGTCCCACTCACCGCCGCGCTCGGCGACCGCGACGGTGCCGAGGAGATCCCCGGCCGCCAGCCGCGGCAGGAACTCGGTGCGGGCGGCGTCGTCGTCGAGCGACTGCAGGGCATCGACGGCGAGCACGGCCGACGCCAGGAACGGCACCGGCGTGAGCGCACGCCCCAGCTCCTCGGCGACGACGGCACGCTCCACGTGCCCGGCCCCGCCACCGCCCAGCTCCTCGGGCACCACGAGCCCGAGCACCCCCTGGGCTGCGAGCCCGGACCAGACGTCCGGGTCGTACCCGGGGCCGGAGTCCGACACGGCGCGTACCCGTTCCGAGGGCGCCTTGTCCGCGAGGAACCGGCGCACCGACGCGCGCAGCTCCTCCACCTCGCTGTCCAGGACGAGTGTCACCGGGCCCCCTCCCGCCGCTGCGTCCCGACCGCGAGCTCGCGGAACGGGACATCCCGATCGACCTGCGGCTCCTTGGGCAGACCGAGGATCCGCTCACCGATGATGTTGCGCTGCACCTCGTTCGTCCCGCCCGCGATGCTCGCCGACGGCGCCGCGTTGATGGCCAGCGCCAGTTCGTCACCGCCCGCTGCGGCCGGGTCCCAGGCCACCGCATCGGCACCGGACACCAGGCCCGCCACCTCGATCGCGCGCCGCAGCTGGAGCGCCCCGGCGAGCTTCAGGACCGAACCGCGTGCCCCCGGCGGACGGCCGGCCGCGGTCTCCTGCCGGATCCGCGAGTTGAGCAGCGCGAGGGCACGCTCGTGCGCGTAGAGCTCGGCGAGCCGGTCGCGCACGACCGGATCGCTCGCGACGCCCGCCTCCCGGGCGCGCTCGGCGAGCGAGCTGAACTCCAGCGGGCTGCGGCGCGGCCTGCGCGCGGAGCCGATGGACACCCGCTCGTGCCCGAGCATCGTCACCGCGGCGTGCCAGCCACCACCGACCTCGCCGAGCACGTTCTCCACCGGGATCTCGACGTCGTCGAAGTAGACCTCGTTGAACGGCGCCCGGCCGGTCATGTCCTTCAGCGGCCGGACCGTGACCCCGGGCGCGTGCATGTCGACGACGAACATCGTCAGCCCCGCGTGCTTCGGCCGGTCCGGGTCGGTGCGGGCCAGCACGGCGCCGAAATCGGCGAACTGGGCGTTGGTCGTCCACACCTTCTGGCCGTTGAGGATCCAGCGGTCCCCGTCGAGCACCGCACGCGACTGCAGGCTCGCCACGTCGGACCCGGCGCCCGGCTCCGAGAACAGCTGGCACCAGATCTCCTCGCCACGCAGCAACGGCCGCAGGTAGCGGTCGCGCTGGGCGTCGGTGCCCAGGTCGACGATCGTCGGCCCGCACATCCCCATACCGATCATGAACGGGTACAGCGGCAACTCGTGCTCGGCCGCCTCGTCGGAGAACGCCTGCTGCTCGGCCTGCCCGAGCCCCTGGCCGCCGACGCTCGTCGGCCACGTGATTCCCGCGTACCCGGCGTCGTAGAGGGCGGCCTGGAACTCCCGGGACCGCTGCAGCTGTTCCTCGGGCTCCAGATGGGCGAGCGGGCCCGGGGCGTGCACCGCGAGCCAGTCGCGCAGCACCCTGCGGTACTCCGACATCGGGGTGTCCCGGGTTTCCTCGACCACGGTCATGCGCGGACTCCCTCCACGTCGAGGCGTCAGTGGCGAACCTACTGATCAATCGTTAAGAACGCAACGGCACGGCCTCGACTCGTTCCACTCCGGACAGGACCCCCCTGTCGCTAACCTGGTCACCCCCCACCAGCCCGGAGGACCCCCGTGGAACGACCGGCCCCGCGCCACGCAGCCGTCGTGCTCGCACTCGCACTCGCCGTCCTCGCCGGCTGCGCGAACAGCACCCCCACCGGACCGTTCCCGCCCCGGCCCGCCGACATCGACACGAACACCGTGGACCTCTGCACCGCTCTGACCCCGGAACAGCAGGATGAGTTGGAGGTGGGGCCGGGCATGGCGAAGACCGCAGAGCTCAGCGACGGCCCGACCAGGATCTGCAGCTGGAACAACTTCGACGACGGCTACAACTACAGCGTCCAGACGCTGCCCGTACCTGCACACGTCGTAGTGGGCAGCCCTGGTTCGACCACTCATGTCATCGATGGCTACGGGGTCGTCCGGATCACGGACCGAGAGGACTCGACGCCAGTATGTGCGAACTACGTCGACGCCTCCGACGCATTCGGACTGCGCATCCAGGTACTCCTGACCGGAGCGAGCGACGACGCCGAGAACGAGAGGATCAACGAGGTGTGCGAGCGGAGCTCGCTCCTCACCTCGCGCGCCCTACGAAACCTGCAGCGCGCTTCTTAACCGTTCGCCCCTGCGAAGTTCGGTTCCAACCACGACCGTTGCGGCGCCGCTACGTCTACGTTCCTGCGGATGCACATCGAGGCCAAGCTTCCCCGTGGGACCGCGTCCGACTCGCTCATGACCCAGATCCACATCGACAACGTCCTGCAGACACACGCGATACTCGCACAACAGGCGGCTGCCATTCAGATTGCGTTGACCAATGCGGTCGCGCTGCGGAGCATCCCACGCTGCGGGGAGGACCCAGTGTCCAAGGATGCCCAGAAGATGTTCCAGGCCAAGATCGACCTCATCCTCGACAGCCACGAGGATTACCTCGTCGAGCTGCGCGAGGCCTGTGAACGCCTCAGGCAAGCCGCCGTCCAGTACGGCCTCATCGAGGACGACGTGACCGACTCGCTCAGGTGACCCGGTGGTACCGGGCGTCGAGGAAGCAGAAGACCCCGTAACAAGCGATCCCCACACCCACTGCAATGAGCAGGAACACCCCGTAGGGCTGCTCCCGCAACGCCTTCAGCGCCGAGTCGAGGCCGTTCGCCCGCTGCGGATCGAACGTCAGCGCGGCGACCCCGAGCAGGATCCCCAGCACCCCGACCGCGATCCCCTTGGCGATGAACCCGACCTGCCCCGTGCGCGCGTTGAGCCGCCGTGCGCGGGTGTCGGCACCGGCGAGATCCTGGTCCTCCAGGAACCGCTTCGTCCAGCCGTTCCAGACCATCACCCCGCCGGCGACCAGGACACCGACCCCGACGAGTGCGGTGATGATCTGACCGCCCGGCAGCCCCAGGAGCCCGGCGGTGGCCTCGCCGCCGCTGCCCGAGGACGCCCGCCCGCGGATCGCGGTCGTCGCCGCCGCCACCGCCAGCACCAGATAGACCACAGCCAGCCCGGCGGAGACGAACCGCTTCGCCAGCTGCTTCTTCCGGTCACCCAGGTAGCCGAAACCCCACATCGCCGACACCGAACGCCACAGCACGACAGCGGCGAACCCGACGACCAGCACCCACAGGAGAGCCCGGCCGAGCGGTTCCGCCGCGATGGCCCCGAGCGCCCCGTTCTGGTCGGCCTGCCCACCGGAGCCGAGCGCGACCTGCACGGCCAGCCAGCCGATCAGCAGGTGCAGGACGCCGTTGGCGGCGATCCCGACCCGCGCCGCGAGCCGGACCGGGGTGGAGTGGGCCACGTCCCGGGCCCCGCGGCCGGCCCTGGCCACGTCGGCCGCGTCGGGGGTTCGCACCATTGCAGCCTCCTCGTCAGTGTGACGGGAAGCGTCCCACGATCGGGGCACGACTGCAGCGTGCGGTGGGTAGGAGAACGCGGCACCGGTCCGGGCCGGACGGCCCGACGCGACTATCGTTCCGGCTCGCCCGCCACCCGGGCGACGTCGGCGCCCAGCGCCCTCAGGTTCTCCACGAACCGCGGGTAACCGCGGTCGATGTGGGCGACGTCCCACACCTCGGTCGAGCCGCGCGCACACAGCCCGGCCAGGACCAGCCCGGCGCCGGCCCGGATGTCACTGGCCCACACCGGGGCGCTGGACAACTCCGGCCGCCCGCGGACGACGGCGTGATGACCGTCGGTGCGTGCGTCGGCCCCGAGCCGCACCATCTCGTCGACGAACCGGAACCTGGCCTCGAACACGTTCTCGGTGATCATCGAGGTGCCGTCGGCGATCGCGGAGAGCGCGATCGCCATCGGCTGCAGGTCGGTCGCGAAGCCCGGGTAGGGCAGCGTCACGAAGTCGACCGCCTGCGGGCGCTCCGCCTGGACGACGGTGAACTCGTGCTCGCCGACGGTGATCTCGGCGCCGGCGCTGCGCAGCTTGTCCAGCACCAGGTCGAGATGGTGCGGGTCGACACCGCGCACGGTCACCTCACCACGTGTCATCGCCGCGGCGAACGCCCAGGTAGCGCCGACGATCCGGTCGCCGATCACGCGGTGCGTGGTCGGCTGCAACCCGGTCACGCCGTGCACGGTGAGCGTGGACGAGCCGACGCCTTCGAGCTTCGCGCCCATCTGCTGCAGCATCACGCAGAGGTCGACGATCTCGGGCTCGCGGGCGGCGTTGTCGATGATCGTGGTGCCCTCGGCGAGCACCGCGGCCATCAGGATGTTCTCGGTGGCGCCCACGCTGGGGAAGTCCAGCCAGATCTGGGCGCCGTGCAGGTCCCCGGCGGACGCGGTGACACTGCCGTGCACGATGTCGGTCGTCGCACCGAGCTTGCGCAGACCGTTCTGGTGCATGTCCAGCGGCCGGGAGCCGATCGCGTCCCCGCCGGGCAGCGGGACCACCGCGCGCCGGCAGCGGGCCACCAGCGGACCGAGCACGCAGACCGACGCCCGTAGCTTGGACACCGACCGGTAGTCCGCCTCCGCGCCGGGGTCGGCGGGGACGTCGATGTGCACCGTCGATCCCTCGATCGTCACCGTGCAGCCCAGGCTGCGCAGGACGTCGGCCATCAGCGGCACGTCGAGGATCTCCGGACAGTTCTCCAACGTCGTCCGGCCTTCGGCGAGCAGCGCCGCCGCCATCAGCTTGAGCACGCTGTTCTTCGCCCCGACGACGTCGACGGACCCGCTCAGCCGGGCCCCGCCGCGGACCGCGAAATGCTCCACCACACCTGGAACGGTAACGGGACGGCCACCGGCAGCCCGCCACACCCCGACGTGTCGGCCGGACGTTGGACCGTCCGGCGCAACACGCCGAGCGGTCGGCGTGGCGCGACCCGTCCGGTCCGGTCTGGGCAGCGTGTCGCCGCTGCGCATAGCCTGTGGGTGTGGCGGTACACCTGACTCGGATCTACACGAAGACCGGCGACGACGGCACGACGGCACTGGGCGACTTCAGCCGGGTCCGCAAGACCGACCCGCGGCTGGCGGCCTACGCCGACACCGACGAGGCGAACGCCGCGATCGGTGTCGCCGTGACGGTCGGCGGGCTCGCCGAGCGGGTCGTCGAGCCACTGCGGCAGATCCAGAACGACCTGTTCGACGTCGGCGCCGACCTGTGTGCGCCGATCGTCGGGGACGGGGCGGGCGGGGAGAAGGCCGAGTTCCCGCCCCTGCGGGTGACCGAGGGGTACGTCACCCGGCTGGAGGCCTGGTGCGACGAGTTCAACCCGGAGCTGCCGAAGCTGAACTCCTTCATCCTGCCGGGCGGCACACCCGGTGCGGCCTACCTGCACGTCGCCCGGACCGTCACCCGGCGTGCCGAGCGGTCGGTGTGGGCGCTGCTGGAGGACGACGCGGAGCGCACCAACCCGCTGACGGCGCAGTACCTGAACCGGCTCTCGGACCTGCTGTTCATCCTGGGCCGGGTCGCGAACCCGGACGGTGACGTGCTCTGGCAGCCGGGCGGCCCGCACGGCGCTCCCCGGGCCTGAGACACGGCCCTGACACACGAAAGGCGCCTCCCGGACGGGGGGCGCCTGCTCATCCCTACGAGGCCTCCCGATAGTGGTTGCGGCCCGGCGGCGTCGACTCCAGCCACGCCATGAAGCCGGTCCGCACGTCCGCCGACATCGCCAGCTCGACGTCCATCTCGCGCCCGCCCGCGTCCCGGCCGCGACAGCGGAGCACCTCGACCGCCATCGGGATCGCGAACTCCTCGGAGCGGTACGGCGGGCGCCGGTCGACGATCTCCAGCTCCCCCCGCTCGACGACGACCGTCGGCCCGATCCGGAAGCTGGTGAGCCGGTACCAGGCGAACCGCTCGCCCTCGTAGCGGCCGACGCCGAAGTGCCAGTCGGTGACAGCGAAACGGCGGCGCAGACACAGGTCCACGCCGCCGTTACGCATGAGTCTCACCCGCCGTACGGCGAGCCAGACGAGGGGCACGACAAGACACAGCAGCAGAACACCGACGATCGCCGCGATGAACTCCGACGTAGACATCGTGGGCACCGCCGTGTGTCTCCCCCCCTAGTTGGCCTCGGCCGCGCGGAGGCGGGCCTGCGCGCGGGCCTTCGCGGCCGTTCCCTCGTCGGAGTCGTCGGCCCGCTCCAGGGCGCGCCGGGCGCGGTCGACGTCGATCTCGTCGGACTGCTCGGCGAACTCCGCCAGGATCGACACCCGCTTCGCCGACACCGAGAGGAAACCGCCGTGCACCGCGATGGTGCGCTTCGAGCCGTCGGTCGAGTCGATCCGGACGACCCCGGCCTCCTCCAGCTGCGCCAGCATCGGCTGGTGCCCGGGAAGGATACCGACCTCGCCGACCGTGGTGCGGGCGAGCACGAAGCGTGCTTCGCCCGACCACAGACGCCGCTCGACGGAGACGAGCTCCACGGTCATCTCAGCCGGCATGGTCTCAGCTCTCCAGCTTCTTGCGGTTCTTCTCCAGGTCGTCGAGACCGCCGCAGAGGAAGAACGCCTGCTCGGGGACGTCGTCGAAGTCGCCCTTGGCGATCTTGTCGAACGCCTCGATGGTCTCCTTCAGCGGGACCGTCGAGCCCGGCTGGCCGGTGAACTGCTCGGCGACCAGCAGGTTCTGCGACAGGAAGCGCTCGATCCGGCGGGCCCGGCCGACCAGCTGCTTGTCCTCCTCGGACAGCTCGTCGATACCGAGGATGGCGATGATGTCCTGCAGGTCGTTGTACTTCTGCAGGATCCGCTTGACCTCGTTGGCGACGCGGAAGTGCTCGTCACCGACGTACTGCGGGTCCAGGATCCGCGAGGTCGAGGTCAGCGGGTCCACCGCCGGATAGATCCCCTTCTGGGAGATCGGCCGGGAGAGCTCGGTGGTGGCGTCGAGGTGGGCGAACGTGGTCGCCGGAGCCGGGTCGGTGTAGTCGTCCGCGGGGACGTAGATCGCCTGCATCGAGGTGATCGACCGGCCGCGGGTCGAGGTGATCCGCTCCTGCAGCTCGCCCATCTCGTCGGCCAGGGTGGGCTGGTAACCCACCGCGGACGGCATCCGGCCCAGCAGGGTGGAGACCTCCTGGCCGGCCTGGGTGAACCGGAAGATGTTGTCGATGAACAGCAGGACGTCCTGGTCCTGCGCGTCCCGGAAGTACTCCGCCATGGTCAGCGCGGACAGCGCGACGCGCATACGGGTGCCCGGCGGCTCGTCCATCTGACCGAACACCAGTGCGGTGTTCTTCATGACGCCCGACTCGGTCATCTCCGTGATGAGGTCGTTGCCCTCACGGGTGCGCTCGCCGACGCCGGCGAACACCGAGGTGCCACCGAAGTTCAGCGCGACACGCTGGATCATCTCCTGGATCAGCACGGTCTTGCCGACACCCGCACCGCCGAACAGGCCGATCTTGCCGCCGACCACGTACGGGGTCATCAGGTCGAGGACCTTGATGCCGGTCTCCAGCATCTCGGTCTTGCCCTCGAGCTGGTCGAACCGCGGCGCCTTCTGGTGGATGGACCGCAGGTCACCGGTGAACTGGATGTTCGGGTCGTCCAGGCAGTCGCCGAGCGCGTTGAACACGTGGCCCTTGACCTGGTCGCCGACCGGCACCGAGATCGGACGGCCGAGGTCGGTGACCTCCTGGCCGCGGACGACGCCGTCGGTCGGCTGCATGGAGATGGCGCGGACCAGGTTGTCACCCAGGTGCTGGGCGATCTCCAGGGTCAGCTTGCGCTGGTTACCGGAGAGGTCCACGTCCAGCGTGAGCGCGTTGTACAGGTCCGGGACCTGGTCACGCGGGAACTCGACGTCGACGACGGGACCGGTCACCTGGACGACGCGCCCGGTGATCGGACCGGCCGACGTTTCGGCAGTGGTCGTGGTCATCAGCTCTCACTTCCTGCGCTGGCGAGAGCGTCGACACCACCGACGATCTCGCTGATCTCCTGGGTGATCTGAGCCTGCCGTGCCTGGTTGGCCTCCAGGGTCAGACTACGGATCAGTTCGTTGGCGTTGTCGGTCGCGGCCTTCATGGCCCGCTGCCGGTTCGCCGACTCCGACGCCGCCGACTCCAGCAGGGCCGCGTAGAGGCGGGCCCCGATGTACTTCGGCAGCAGCGCGTCGAACAGTGTGTCCGCGTCCGGCTCGAACTCGTACAGCGACTGCGGGCCACCCGCACCCGTCTCGGCCGGGCTGCTCTCGCGGGCCGGCTCGTCGGCCGAGTCGACCGGCTTCGCCGAAGCGGAGTCGGCCGCGTACTCGACCTCGAGCGGGGCCATCCGCCGGGCCTGCGGAACCTGCGTGATCATGTTCTTGAAGCTGGTGTAGACGAGGTGCAGCTCGTCCACGCCCAGCACGCCGTCGGAGCTGCCGTCGGACTCGCCGTCCGGGTCGTCCACGCCCGCCATGAACGCGTCGACCAACGTCCTCGCCGCCTCGGCCGCGTGCTCGTAACCCGGCTGCTCGGAGAAGCCGGTCCAGGACTGCTCGATCTCCCGGTTGCGGAACCGGTAGTACGACACGCCCTTGCGGCCGATCACGTAGAGGACCGGCTCCTTGCCCTGCTCACGCAGGAGCGACTGGAGCTGCTCGGCCTCCTTCAGGACGTTCGCGTTGTAACCGCCGCACTGGCCGCGGTCACTGGTCACGACCAGGACCGCGGCGCGCTTCGGCTGCTCGCGCTCGACCAACAGGGGGTGGTCCAGCGCCGAGTTGGCGGCGAGCTCGGAGAGCGTGCTCGTCATCAGCTCGGCGTAGGGCCGCGCCTCCTGCACCCGCGCCCGGGCCTTCGCGATCCGTGAGGTCGCGATCAGCTCCTGGGAGCGGGTGATCTTCTTGATGGACTGCGTCGACCGGATACGCCGGCGCAGCACCCGGATCTGTGCCGCCATCGGGTATCAGCCTCAGTTCTTCTTCTTGACCTTGACGGTCTCCTGCTCGACTTCGTCCTCGTCGAGTGCCTCGGCGGGCTTCTCGTTCGGGACGACGGACGAGCCGTCGGATGCGGTGAACTCGTCCCGCTTGAACGCGTCGACCGCCTTGGCCAGCCGCTCGACGGCCTCGTCGGTGAGTTGGCCGGTGTCGCGGATCTCGTCCAGCACACCGGACAGGTGCCGGCGGCTGTACTCGCGGAACTCGGCCTCGAAGCGCTGCACGTCGGCGACCGGCACCGAGTCGAGCTTGCCGGACGTGCCCAGCCAGATCGAGACGACCTGGTCCTGTACCGCGACCGGCGCGTACTGGGCCTGCTTGAGCAGCTCGACGAGCCGCTCGCCGCGCCCGAGGGTAGCGGCGGAGGCGGCGTCCAGGTCGGAACCAAAGGCCGCGAACGCCTCCAGCTCGCGGTACTGCGACAGGTCCAGCCGCAGCGAACCGGACACCTTCCGCATGCCCTTGATCTGCGCCGTGCCACCGACCCGGGAGACCGAGATACCGACGTTGATCGCCGGCCGGACACCCTGGTTGAACAGGTCGGACTCGAGGAAGACCTGGCCGTCGGTGATCGAGATGACGTTGGTCGGGATGTAGGCCGACACGTCGTTCGCCTTGGTCTCGATGATCGGCAGACCGGTCATCGAGCCGGCGCCCAGCTCGTCCGAGAGCTTCGCGCAGCGCTCGAGCAGCCGCGAGTGCAGGTAGAAGACGTCACCGGGGTAGGCCTCGCGGCCCGGCGGGCGGCGCAGCAGCAGCGAGATCGCGCGGTAGGCCTCGGCCTGCTTGGACAGGTCGTCGAACACGATCAGGACGTGCTTGCCCTGGTACATCCAGTGCTGGCCGATGGCCGAACCGGTGTAGGGGGCGAGCCACTTGAAGCCGGCCGGGTCGGACGCCGGGGCGGCGACGATCGTCGTGTACTCCAGCGCGCCCGCGTCCTCCAGGGACTGCCGCACTCCGGCGATCGTCGAGCCCTTCTGGCCGACGGCGACGTAGATGCAACGGACCTGCTTCTTCGGGTCGCCGGACTCCCAGTTCTCCTTCTGGTTGATGATCGTGTCGACGCAGACCGCGGTCTTGCCGGTCTTGCGGTCGCCGATCACCAGCTGCCGCTGGCCACGGCCGATCGGCGTCATCGCGTCGATTGCCTTGATGCCGGTCTGCAGCGGCTCACGGACCTCCTGGCGGTCCATGACGCCAGCAGCCTGCAGCTCCAGCACGCGCCGCGAGTCGGCCTCGATGTCGCCGAGCCCGTCGATCGGGTTGCCCAGCGGGTCGACGACCCGGCCCAGGTACCCCTCGCCGACCGGGACCGAGAGGACCTCGCCGGTGCGGGTGACCTGCTGCCCCTCCTCGATGCCGGTGTAGTCGCCGAGGACGACGGCGCCGATCTCGTTCTGCTCCAGGTTCAGCGCGACGCCGCGGACGCCGCCGTCGAACTCCAGCAGCTCGTTGGTCATGGCCGAGGGCAGGCCCTCGATGTGGGCGATGCCGTCGCCGGTGTCGGAGACGAACCCGACCTCACGGCGGGACGTGCCGCTCTCCAGCGACGAGACGTAGCTGGAGATCGCACTCCGGATCTCCTCGGAGGAGATCGTCAGCTCTGTCATGGCTGCGTCGTTCCTTCTCTCGAACGGGGTCTTCGGGTCGCGGAGCCGGTCGGCGCCTCGAGCCTGAAGCAGGTCAGCTGGGCAGGGACCGGCGTGCGGCGGCGAGTCTGCCCGCCACGCTGCCGTCGATGACCTCGCCGCCGACCTGCACGACCAGTCCTCCGAGGAGGTTCCGGTCGAGCTCGACCTGCAGGGAGATCGTGCGGCCGTAGATGCGGCCGAGGGTGTCCGCGAGCTTCGACTCCTGGTCCGGAGTGAGCGCGACGGGCGTGCGTACCTTCGCCACCGAGCGGTCCCGGCGGGCCGCCGCGAGCTCGGCGAGCTCCTCGGCGACGACGTCGAGGTGCCGGCCGCGGGGCAGCCGCACCGCCTCGCGGAGCAGCATCGCGGTGACCGGGTAGACCCGGTCACCGAGCACGCTGTCCAGCAACCGGACCCGCCCCTCCACCGGGGTGGCGGTGTCGGAGAGCAGAGCGGCCAGCTCCGGCTCGCGGCCGAGGATGCGGCCGAAGCGGAAGAGCTGGTCCTCGACCTCGTCGAGCGATCCGTTCTTCTCGGCGATGGCGACCGCGGTCTGCCGGGCCAGCGCCTCGGCGGCGGTGACCACGTCGCGGGCCTTCGACCAGCGCTTGCGCGCCAGCTCGGTCACCAGGTCGAGGGTCGCCTGCGAGAGCTGCTGCCCGAACAGCCTGCGGACCAGGTCGGCGCGACCCTCCTCCGGGGAGGACGAGTCGGCCAGCAGCCGCTGGATCGAGCGCTCGCCGTCCAGGAACCGCGCCACCGCGAACAGCTCGTCCGCGACGGTCGTCAGGTCCCGGGCCGACGCGCCGTCGGCGTAGGCGTCCAGCCGCTCGGTCAGCGCGGCCAGCGCCTCCCGGGTGGCGGGCTGCAGGACCGTCGTCATCAGTTCGCCCCGCTCCGCGCAGCGGCGTCCTGCTGGTCGAGCTCACCGAGGAAGGAGTCGATCGTCGCGGAGCGACGCGCGTCGTCGGCGAGCTGCTCGCGCAGCAGGCGCTCGGCGAGCTGCACGGACAGGCCGCCCACCTCGTTGCGCAGGGCACGTTGCGCGGCGTCGCGGGCCGCGGCGACCTGCTCCTCGCCCCGTGCCTTGATCCGGGCGGCCTCCTGCTCGGCCTCGGCCCGCAGCTCGGCCTTGATCTGCTGGCCCTCGGCACGGGCGTCGTCGCGGATGCGCGCCGCCTCGGCACGAAGCCCGGCCAGCTGGTCCTCGTACTCCTTCTTCAGCCGGTCCGCCTGCTCCTGGGCCTCCTGCGCACGCTTCAGGCCGCCCTCGATGGCGTCGGTCCGCTCCTCGTAGAGCTTCTCGAAGCGCGGCACCGCGAACTTCCAGAGCACGGTCAGCAAGATGGCGAAGGAGACCAGGCCGAGCACGAGCTCGGCCGGGTAGACGGCGATCGGTGAGGGTTCCTCGGCGGCGAGGATCAGTCGTTCCACCATATGTCCTTCCGTGACGTGTCCCACGCCGCCGGCAGCGGGCCGGGATCAGGGACGACGATCAGGCCGAGGCGATGAAGAAGACGACCAGACCGATCAGCGCCACCAGCTCGGCGAGCACGAAGGTCGCCCAGCCGATACCCATCAGCTGGCCACGGGCCTCCGGCTGGCGGGCGGTGCCGTTGACGACGGCCGACCAGATCAGGCCGACGCCGATGCCGGCGCCGATGGCGCTCAGGCCGTAGCCGATGGCCGCGTAGCCGGCGTTGTTGTCGGCGGCCTGGGCGAGGATCTGCTGCGTTGCGCTCACTTCGGGTTCCTTCCGTCGGGTCCGCTCTCGGGCGGGGTGGTTCGGGGATGAGCCGGGCGAACCGGCGGGTTCAGGTCGGCGTCGGGGCGCCGGGTCGGTACTCCTAGTGCTCCTCGGCCACCGCCGCGCCGATGAAGACCGACGCCAGCAGCGCGAAGATGTAGGCCTGGATCGTCATCACCAGTGCCTCCAGGAAGGTGAAGGCGATACCGGCGACGACCACCAGCCCGGCCGGGATCACCAGGAACCCACCGGCGAAGAGCATGAACTCGGCGCCGACGGCCACCAGGACCAGCATGAGGTGACCGGCGAACATCGCCGCGAACAGACGCAGCGCCAGCGAGGCGGGCTGGACCAGGAACTTCTGCAGCAGCTCGATGACGATGATCAGTGGAGCGATCGCCATCGGCACCCCCTTGGGGAGGGTGGCGTGCTTGAAGTACCCGACGAAGCCGTGCTTCCGGAATCCCGCGTAGTGGTAGGCCACGTAGACCACCAGCGCCAGCGCGATCGGGAAGCTGATCTTCGACATGGTCGGGATCTGGAAGAACGGGATGATCCCGAAGTAGTTGTTGACCAGGACGAAGCTGAACAACCCCAGGATGAGCGGGATGAACGGCTTGAAGTCGTCCTTGCCGATCTGGTCACGGGCCATGCCGTTGCGCGCGACGTTGTAGAACGACTCGAGCGCGAACTGCCCCTTGCCCGGCACGATCGACATGCGCCGGGTCGCCACCGCGAAGTAGACGGCGATGATGATCGCCGACATGACGATCAGCACCATCGGCTTGGTGACGCCCGCGAAGATCGGCGGGTAGTTGAAGACACTGGGACCGGGCGGGGTGAACTCCTCAGCCGCCAGTACGAGCTCGCCCAATGGGGGTCCTTCCGGTGCTCCCGTCCCACGACTCGACTCGGACGGGGATCGCCTGCAAGGTGCCTCTGGGGCGATGCACCAGGGCGTTCGGACATCACCGAAAATCACCCACATCGCCTACGAAGCGGGATGTTATCAGCCGTACTTCTACACGGCGTCGGGGGCCGACGTGCAGCTCACCAGCGTCTTCGCCGCCCGGAACGATCTTGACCCGCCCGGGGCCCGGTCGTGGTGCACCGGCCGGCCCGCGGCACCCGCCGGCCATCGCCGGGCCACCCGCCGTGCATCCCCGCGATCACGCAGGGAAAGGCGACGAACCGGACGAACAACCACAGGTCAGGCCCCCGGGCCTGCAGGAACCTCGCCGACGAGCACCCGCAGCCGGTAGGCCGCCCATGTCTCACCGGCCGCCGTCGCGATCATCCCCAGCAGGAGGGTGACGACGAGCGCGTCCCGGTCCAGCCAGGCCGCCCCGCCGAGCGTGAACAGCACGCCGAACAGGATCAGCGACTTGGTGAGCCATCCGGTGATTGAGGCCAGCATCACAAATCGGGGCGGGATCTCGGCCGTCCCTCTGACCAGGACCGAGGTGATCAGGCCGAACACTGTGGACGTGATCGCACCGACGGCGGCGCCGTTGAGGCCGGACCGCCCGGCCAGCACGGTGAACGCCGCGACGCACGCCACGCCCACCACGACGGCGAGCAGGGTGGCGTTGCGGGCCATCCTGGTCGACAACCGGCGCATCGCCTGCTCGTGCCCGACCACGAGCTCCGGCCCGGTCGATCGCCACATGCTTCGTCGCCTCCTCGTGGGGACGGGCGCGCGTCGCGCGCCCCTCCCCACGGTAACGACGGGCAGGGCCGGTCCCGCGGACACCGCGCACCGGGCGGGGTTCAGTCGCGGGGCAGCGGATCGCCGTGGACCGGGTTCGGCACGGTCGGCTGGTCGACCCAGGGCGGTGCCGGCTCCGGCCGACCGCTCTCCGGGCGAGGTGCCGGCGCCGGTCCCTCGGCCGCCGGCCCGGGCCACGCCCCGCCCGGGCGCGGCCCCGCCGGACGCCCGCCCGGCCCGTTGCGCGGCCCGGACGGGCCGGTGGAGCGGGCCCGCGGCGGCAACGGCTCACGACCCGCCCTGGGCCACGGGGCGCCGGGCCCCGCGGGCGGCGGCCCCGGCCGGCCGCGCGGCGCTGCCCCGCCCCGGCCCGGGGGACCGGTCCGCACGTCGTCCGCGGCGGCAGCGACCGAGGCCCGCGCCGCACGGGCCCGGGCCAGGTGCGGCACGGCCGAGGCGACGGAGGCGACGACCAGCGCGACCCCGACCGCCGCCAGCACCAGGCCGGTGCGTTCGACCAGGGCGAGCGCCACCGCCCCGAAGGCGAGCACCGCCGCCCACAGGTAGACGAGCAGCACCGCGCGGCGGTGGCTGTGCCCGAGCTGCAGCAGGCGGTGGTGCAGGTGCATCTTGTCGGGACTGAACGGGCTGGTCCCGGCCCGGGTCCGGCGGATCACCGCCATCAGCAGGTCGAGCACCGGGATGAAGACGATCCCGACCAGCACGACCAGCGGCGCGACCAGCGCGAGGAAGTCGGTCGCCGAGGTCTCCTCGTCCGGGATGACCCGGCCCGAGGCGGCGGTGATCGCGGCGGACAGCATCACCCCGACCATCATCGATCCGGTGTCGCCCATGAAGATCCGGGCCGGATGGAAGTTGTGCGGCAGGAAGCCCAGGCAGGCCCCGGCCAGCACGACGGCGATCAGGGCCGGCCCGAACGCCGCGGGCGCGTTGCCGTTCTCGCTGATCAGGCCGACGCAGAAGACCGCGGTGGCCAGCGTGGTGATCAGCCCGATCCCGCCGGCGAGCCCGTCCAGGCCGTCGACGAAGTTCATCGCGTTCACCAGCGCGACGGTGAGCAGCACGGTCAGCAGCACGGACTGACCCTGGCCGAGGATGAGCGTCGATCCGGAGATCCCGGTGCCGCCGCCGCCGAGCGGGATCCACAGGGTCGTCCACTGCACGCCGTAGAGCACGAGCAACCCGCCGGCGGTCACCTGTGCGGCGAGCTTGGTGATCGCGTCGAGATCGAAGCGGTCGTCCAGCAGCCCGACCCCGACCAGCAGCCCGGTGGCCACGACGACGCCCACCACCTCGGAGCTGCCCTCGAAGTACGCGAGCCGCAGCGCGGGCAGGGACAGCGCCAGCAGCAACCCGGCGAGCACCCCGCCGAACATCGCGAGGCCGCCCCACCGCGGGGTCGGGGTGACGTGCACGTCCCGTCCCCGCGGCCAGGCGACCGCGCCGGCCTTCAGCGCCAGCATCCGGACCGGCCCGGTCAGCAGCAGCGTGACGACGGCGGACACCAGACCGACGAGCAGGAACTCCCGGATCGGGAGTCCGTAGCTCAGCTGGTCCACCGGCACGTCAGGTCACGCCTCTCCGGTCCGCCTCGGGCTCGGGTCAGCCCCGAGGGTAGGCGGGAGCCCGGGAGACGAGCGCGGTGACCGCCGCGGCGACCTCGCGCAGCTCGGCGTCACCGGCCGCGGTGTCGTGCTCGGCCTTGACCGCGCGGGCGAGCAGGCGCCCGATCTCGGCCATGTCGGACTCGGTCATCCCCTGGGTGGTGACGCTCGGCGAGCCGACCCGGATGCCCGAAGGCTTCATCGGCGGCGCCGGGTCGTACGGGATCGCGTTCTTGTTCAGGGTGATCCCGGCCCGGTCGCAGCGGGTCTCGGCCTCGCCGCCGGTGACGCCGATCGGCCGCAGGTCCAGCAGCGCGAGGTGGTTGTCGGTGCCGCCGGAGACGGCCCGGATGCCCTCGGACTCCAGGCTCTTCGTGAGCGCCTGGGCGTTCGCGATGACCTGCCGCGCGTACGCCTGGTACTCCGGCTGCGCCGCTTCCTTCATCGCGACCGCCTTCGCGGCGACGGCGTGCATCAGCGGCCCGCCCTGGGAGAACGGGAACACCGCCTTGTCGATCGCCTTGGCGTGCTCCTCGCGGCACAGCACCATGCCGCCGCGCGGCCCGCGCAGCACCTTGTGCGTGGTGGCGGTGACGACGTCGGCATAGGGCACCGGCGACGGGATCGCCTGCCCGGCGACGAGGCCGATGAAGTGCGCGGCGTCGACCATGAGCTTGGCGCCGACCTCGTCGGCGATCTCGCGGAAGATCGCGAAGTCGATCAGCCGCGGGTACGCGGTCGCACCGGCGATGATGATCTTCGGCTGGTGCTGCTTCGCCAGGTCGCGGACCTGGTCGTAGTCGATGATCTCGGTGTCCTCCCGGACCAGGTAGGACACGGCGTTGAACCAGAGGCCGGAGAAGTTGACCTTGCTGCCGTGCGTCAGGTGGCCGCCCTGCTTGAGGTCCATGGCCAGCACGGTGTCGCCGGGCTGGGCGAACGCGGCGTAGGCGGCGAGGTTCGCGCTCGCACCGGAGTGCGGCTGCAGGTTGGCGTGCTCGGCGCCGAACAGCTCCTTGGCGCGCGCGTTGCCGATGTCCTCCGCCCGGTCCACCACGCCGCAGCCGCCGTAGTACCGGCGCCCGGGGTAGCCCTCGGCGTACTTGTTGGACAGTGTCGACCCGAGTGCGGCCAGCACCGCCGGGCTGGTCAGGTTCTCGCTCGCGATGAGCTGGAGTCCGCCGCGCAGGCGGTCCAGCTCGTCCAGCACGACCCCGGCGATCTCGGGATCCTGCTGCTGCAGTGCGGAGAAGTCCGGGCCCCAGAAGGTCTGCTCACTCACCCCGGGCACGCTACCGGTACCCGTCGGCGCAGGCCGCGCCGCTGACGGAGCGATCACACCTTCGCGCCTCAGGAACGGTCGATCTCCACGCCGACGACCTCCTCGACCTGTTCGGCCGAGACCCCGCCCTCGCGCAGCACCCGCGGGCGGGCGCCGGTGAGGTCGACGATGGTCGAGGCGACCGGAGCACCGGACGGGCCGCCGTCGAGATAGACCGCGACGTTCCCGGCGAGCTGGGTGATCGCCTCGGTCACGTTCGACGCCGGCGGGTTGCCCGAGGTGTTCGCGCTCGACACCGCCATCGGGCCGACCTCGCGCAGCAGCTCCAGGGCCACCGGATGCAGCGGCATCCGCAACATGACGGTGCCGCGGGTGCTGCCCAGGTCCCAGGCCAGTGACGGCGCGTGCTCCAGCACCAGGGACACCTCCCCCGGCCAGAACGCCTCAATCAGCGCCCGGGCGGCCTGCGGCACGCTGGTGACCAGGCCGTCGATCGTCGTCCACGAACCGACGAGCACTCCGACCGGCATGTCCGGGCCGCGCCGCTTGGCGGCGAGCAGGCTCCGCACGCCCGTGCCGTTGAAGGCGTCGCACCCGATCCCGTACACCGTGTCGGTCGGCAGGACGACCAGCTCACCGGCGCGCACGGCGCGGGCGGCCGCGGCCAGCCCCCGGCGCCGCTCGGTCGGGTCGCTGCAGTCGAACAGCGGTTGGGTCTGCGGTGCGCTCACGGTTCGCGACAATACGACCGGCCCCGCCCCGGCCCGGTGCCGGGCTCGCGCGACGCTCACCGAGATGCAGATCAGCGGGCCCGGGAGATCGAGAACTCCCGCTCGTCTGCATCTCGGCGGGCGGCGCGGGCCGGCGCGACGGCCGGGTCAGTGGCTCGGGACGCGGCGGGCCGTCACGAAGCGCGGGCGGCCGCTGAGGTCCCGGTGCTCGGTCACCTCGGCGAGGGTGCGCCGCCGGCGCAGCAACGCGGGCACCGACTCGGCGTGGGTGTCGTCGTGCTCGATCGCCAGCCATCCGCCGTGCCGCAGCCACCCGGTCGCGCCGCGTACCACCGCCTGGATGATCTCGGTGCCGTCCGGGCCGCCGAACACCGCTCCCGGTGGGTCCCAGTGCTCGACCTCCGGCGGCACCGGTGTCCCGTCCGGGACGTAGGGCGGGTTGCAGACGACCAGGTCCACCCCGGCCTCCAGCTCGACCAGCAGGTCCGGCCAACGGACGTCGGCGACGTGCAGCGTCACCGGTCGCCCGCCCGCCCGGACGTGGGCGTCGAGATTGCGCCGGGTCCAGGACAGCGCCGCCGGATCGGCTTCCAGCGCGTGCACCTCGGCGTCGGGCCGGGACACGGCGAAGGCCAGCGCGAGCGCCCCCGAACCGGTGCACAGGTCGAGCACGACCGGCCGTCGCACGTCCCGGACGGCGCCGAGCCCCCACTCCAGCAGCAGCTCGGTCTCCGGGCGAGGGATGAACACCCCCGGCCCGACGGCCACCTCGACCGGCCCGAGCACCGCGGTGCCGAGGATGTGCTGCAACGGTTCCCGGGTGGCCCGGCGGGCCGCGAGGGCCTGCAGCCGGGTCACCACGTCCGGGTCGACCAGCGGGATCATCGGCAGTGTGGAGCGGTGCGCGCCGAGGACGTGTGCGGCGAGCAGCTCGGCGTCGACCCGCGGGGACGCCACGCCGGCGGCGGCGAGGGTCCGCTCGACCTCCGCGATCGCCACCCGGAGCGGCTGTCTGCTCACCGGAGCCCCCTGACCGCGGTGCCGGTCCGTCGGCCGCGGCGGCGAGCGGACCGCGACGCGCCGCCGGGACCACACGGGCGGGGCGTCAGCGGACGGGACGTCACCGCGCGGGGCGTCAGCGGACGGGACGTC